>JAUSDJ010000044.1 GCA_030650795.1 Actinomycetota bacterium | reverse complement strand
TAGTAGGTCTCAGATGTCTTAGCGAGTGTGGCATAAGTATTGTCTGACTTATGTGATACGGTCCTGACCATGGCTGAATCGATCGTCTCGGCGGTGATAGAGGCGGCTCTTACGCCTGAGGCGCCGTCAGTTAATTCAACCAGGCCATATTCGTAGAAGGATACGCTCTTTACGTTAAGTCCGTCATAGTCAAAGTTAAACGACCTATCCGCTACCTCATCACCCTTACCAAGGTGGATCTTGTAGTAGGTCTCACTTGTCTTAGCTAAGGTTGCGTAGGATGAATTAGACTTATGACTTACAGTCCTTACCATACAGAAGTTGGTCTGGCTGGCTGTAATGGAGGCTGCCCTTATACCACTTGTTCCGTCTGTGAGCTCTAGTATCCCGTATTCGTAGAAGGATACGCTCTTTACGTTAAGTCCGTCATAGTCAAAGTTAAATGACCTGTCCGCTATCTCATCCCCCTTACCTAAGTGGATCTTGTAGTAGGTCTCGCTTGTCTTAGCTAAGGTTGCATATGAGTTATTGGACTTATGACTTACGGTCCTGGTCATACAATAGTCTATTGTGTCAGGGGTGATGGCGCTTGCCCTCGTGCCTGACTGTCCGTCAGCTAGCTCTAGATCGCCGTATTCGTAGAAGGATACGCTCTTTATATTGGTGCCGTCGTAGTCGAAGTTAAAGGACCTGTCCGCTACCTCATCGCCCTTACCTAAGTGGATCTTGTAGTAGGTCTCGCTTGTCTTGGCTAAGGTAGCGTATGTGTTATTGGACTTATGGCTTACGGTCCTTACCATAGCGTAGTCTATCTGGTCGGCTGTTATAGATGCTGCCCTTACTCCTGCGGTACCATCAGTTAACTCAAGAGCGCCGTATTCGTAGAAGGAGACACTCTTAATATTAGTGCCTTCATAGTCAAAGTTAAAGGATCTATCCGCTACCTCATCTCCCTTACCAAGGTGGATCTTGTAGTAGGTCTCAGATGTCTTAGCGAGTGTGGCATAAGTATTGTCTGACTTATGTGATACGGTCCTGACCATGGCTGAATCGATCGTCTCGGCGGTGATAGAGGCGGCTCTTACGCCTGAGGCGCCGTCAGTTAATTCAACC
>JAUSDJ010000043.1 GCA_030650795.1 Actinomycetota bacterium | reverse complement strand
GGCGTGAGCGAAATATCAAAAGTGGAATTGATCAAAGTGGTGGTGGCGTTGTAGTTGAAAACGCGGATGTGCTTGCCGTCGTCGATGTCTGAAGCCACGAATTCAGTGATGCTGAAATTGGCCGAAGAAGAAGCATATAATCCCCCTTGGATATTGCGCCGGGATTTGATGGTCTCAAAAGTGGTGGAAGCGCCCTGGTTGGCCTGCGGGAAGAAGCCGCGGAACTGGTTGGCAAACACGACGTCCACCAAAGTGTTGGTCGCGTTCAAGAACCGGACCGCCTGCCAGTTTTCAAAAGAAGTCCGGCGGGCCTCAACAGTGCCGTTCCAATACAAGTCGCGCGGCGCGTCCGGAGTAGTCGTCGAAGGCGCTTTGTGCAAAACAATGGAGTCGAACAATTTCAAAGTGGCCGGCGGCACGCCCGGCACCAGCGGCTGGGCCGTGGAAGTGGCGAGGATATAGAATTCACCTTCATTAATAGAGGTGGCGTCCGTGCCGGAGAAAGAAATCGTGGAACCGCCGAACGGCGAACCAGTGGCTGACACTTGGCCGGAGATAAAGGTGGAAGAAGCATAGAGTTTCAGCTGGCGGGCAAAGTCGATGGACTCGGAAGTGGTTTTCACGAACGTGGTGGAAGCAGTGGTGGAGCCGATGTTCAGTTTGCCGATGACGGCGAAAGTACCGGCAGCCGGATTAGTGGCAGCGCAGGCGCCGTTGGCCGCTTTGGCGAATTCGGCGATCTGTTCAAAGGTGATGGCGTTGGCTTCAGTGGTACCCATGGCGGTCGTGCAGGTATCAGTTCCGGAAAGTCCGCAGTTAGTGGCGCCGGCTTCCGTGCCCCAGACTGTAATGATGGCGTCTTGGGTGGTTTTGTCAGTGGTGGTATCCACTTTCATCGGATATGGGAAGTCATTGCCGTCGGCATCGCACTCACCGGCCAAAACAACGGAGAAGTTCTGGGCCGCCGCAATATCCAAGGTCTGGGAAGAATCCAATTTGCCGGATTTGGTAACCGTCAGGGAGAAAGTATTGAAATTAGTTCTGGCGCCGGTATTGGTGGCGCTGTATTTGAACACGTCCGTGGTCACTGTCTGCTGGCCGATCAAACCGTTGGCGTCAGTGGTTTCGGAAAGGATAGTAGTGCCGTTGGTGTCTTTCAAAACCACGGAGGCGCCTGCAATGGCGACGTTGGCGGAATCGACGACTTTCAGGTCGAGGGTAAAGGCCCGTTCAATCGCTCCGTTCCCGAAACCATTAAACTCAATACCCGGATCAGTCGGCGTCGGCGTGAGCGAAATATCAAAAGTGGAATTGATCAAAGTGGTGGTGGCGTTGTAGTTGAAAACGCGGATGTGCTTGCCGTCGTCGATGTCTGAAGCCACGAATTCAGTGATGCTGAAATTGGCCGAAGAAGAAGCATATAAT
>JAUSDJ010000042.1 GCA_030650795.1 Actinomycetota bacterium | reverse complement strand
GAGAAAAGATCTAACCGGCCGGAGATGGAAGCGGTGCCGCCGACTTCTAACCGGGTATTAATGACTGCTCCGCTGTTAATTCCGAAATTACCGGCCGCGGTGACGGAAGCGTCAGCGCCGAAAGTCCATTGGCCGGTGATGGTCTGGTCACTGGTACGGGAAGCGGGACCGTTGACATAGTCTAGCTTGACCACCGCGTCAAACGAACCGGAAGAAGTGATATCAAAGTTGTTGGCGTCAAAGGAAATGGTGGCGGCCGGATTAACATCGGTGCCGATCGGATTGCCGATTCTGACTTGCAGAGTGGGCGTACCCCCGCCCCCGCCCGTCTGATCCACGCCGCAGTCAAACTTTTTGGTGCCCAGGTCATAGACCAGTTTTTCCGCGTTCGCTTCGCAATCCCCTAATAGTCCGCCGTCTTTGTCGGGTAGATCAAAAGCCGAGATGCTGGCCGTGCCGGTTACTTCCAGAGCATAGGAAACACTGGCCCCGCTACTACTATTAAGCCGGAATCTCTCTGCTCCATTGGTGGTAAAGCCCAGAGTATCGGCGGCAATTCGGTAGATACCGGTATTGGGATCATTGTTAAAGGTAAAGCTGGGTAAGAGAGCGGTGCCGGCTTGGGCGTAGAAAGCGGAAGCGGAGGCGTAGCCTAAGGATTCGAAGTTAAGCGATAAGGTGGCGCCGGACTGGGTCCAGTTCAGGGTCGGATCGCCGGCCGAGAGATTGAAGGTCCAGAGATTGGAGGCATTGCCGCCGGCGCCCCAGGTGAGGGCTTCCAGTTCAGTGGCCACAAAGTCAAAATCATCAGCCGTGATAGTGATGCCGTCTCCGCCGGTCAAGGTGCCGCAGGAGAAGAGACCGGTGGTAGTCCAGCGGATGGTTTCGGCGGAATCGTTGCAGTCGGCGGCGCCGTTAACTCCGGAACCGAAGTAGGCGGAGACCGAAGCGTAGCTGGTGGTTTCAAAAGGTAACGAGCTGGAGACACCGGTGGAACGGATCACTAGGGTGTCAGTGCCGACTTCAAAGTTACCGGAGAGAGAAGCGTTGGAGAAAAGATCTAACCGGCCGGAGATGGAAGCGGTGCCGCCGACTTCTAACCGGGTATTAATGACTGCTCCGCTGTTAATTCCGAAATTACCGGCCGCGGTGACGGAAGCGTCAGCGCCGAAAGTCCATTGGCCGGTGATG
>JAUSDJ010000041.1 GCA_030650795.1 Actinomycetota bacterium | reverse complement strand
CCGGCACCAGCCACGGCTGCCACGCCGGCAAACTGAAATAGCTGCCTTCTTTTTAACATGTGGATTCCCTTATCGCGCTGGCGTTGCCGGCATCCGGTCCATCATCATCTTCATCATGGTTTGCATCATCTCCATGCGTTTGACCATCATTTGATGATGCGCGCCCATGTTGCCAGTCATGCCCTGCATGCCTTTCATTCCATCCATCATGGCCATGCCGTCCTGCATGGCTTTCATGTGTTCGGCCATCAGCTTGTTGCGCTCTTCCGGGGTCTTGGCGGCCATCATCTTGTCGTGCATGCCCTGCATGGTCTTCATCTGCGCATCCATCATGGTCATGCGGTCGGGCGTGGCCATGGTGGTGGCGGATGCGCTACCCATAGGCATTGTCGGTGCTGTTTTACAAGCGGTCAATGAGATCGTGGCAACGAGTGCAACGGCAAGTGGTACGAAGCGAAAATTGGTCATGACAGACTCCTGGGTTGGTTAGGGAACATTGAGAACAGTCTGAAAGCTGAGATGGGTGGAACTTGGCTCTCACCGCTGTGCCCAATGGGTTTACGCAGATAAATCTATTGCCAGACCAATTCTAGAGATCATGGCGTAGCAAGCGTTGATCTATGTCAACTTTGATACATACCTTTGATGCATGCGGTTGGGTGATGGTTTCTCTCTCATTGATTCATTTTTTCATCGGACCTTGCCGTCGCAACAACAGAAAGACCGCGGGAACGACGAACAAGGAAAGTAGTGGTGCTGTGATCATGCCGTCAGCCAGAATGACGGCCACAGGCTCATGCCCAGCAGCTAAGCAGCAGCCAATGCGGCCCCTTTGGGAGACGCAGCACTGCCTTCAACAGCGGACAGCTATGTCCCGGCTTGCGCAACAGGGAACTAATTATCGTGCCGATACATCGAATCAGTATTGTGCGACCTTGGCCTTCAGGCTGCTTGGTGTATCGTGGGTTGAACTACGGAAAACAAGGAGAAAATCATGAACTTCAAGTATGTTGTGGCAATTGTCCCGCCCGATGTTGTGGAGTCCCTGGAAAGGAAACTCAGGAGCATGGGTGTTGGAGGTGTCACGCTGACCAAGGTCAAGGGCTTCGGCGAGTACAAGAACTTCTTTACCCGCGACTTGCTCAGCGAACACACCAAAATCGAGATTTTCACGGAGGAATCCAAAGTGAAGGAGTTGCTCGACGCCTTGCTGGAAGTCCGGGGATGCAGACATCCCCGGCTCAGGCATCGTGGCGGTGGTCCCCGTGGACAGATTCCTCCATCTTCGTACCGGGACCGAGGACTTGCCTGCCCCGCCAGCTTGAAGGTCTCTCCAAGCAATTTCAAAGGAGAAAGACGTGAAGTGCGATTCAAAAATGATGGTGAAGGTAGGCGTCGGGTTAGGTTTTGGCATCGTGGTCGCCTACTTCGCACTGCCCGCGGCCCAAGTGTTCCTTCTGGCCAGCGTACCCTTTTTGGTGGCGCTCACCTGCCCCGTGGCGATGCTCTTCATGATGAAGGGCATGAATGCCAACAAGAAGGATGAAAGCGCCAAGCCCGGCGAAAGCAAGGCGGAATCCGGAGTCCGCGATGTCAGTCCGGACAAGGCTTAGCGAGCAAGGTCCGAACTCCGCGCTCACTGACGGTCGGTCGCACATTCCACCCATCCTGGAACCAAAGGAGGCTTTCAAATGTCACACACAGCAATCCCCCCAGATCCTATGCGTCGCCTATGGCTCACGGCAGCTACTGCGGCTGGAGGCGCGGGCATCGTCGCAACGAGTGTGCCCTTCGTGGTCTCCATGGCCCCCAGCGAACGGGCACGCGCATTCGGCGCGCCTGTAGAGATCGACGTTGGGCCCATCAAGCCAGGCGAGCTGCGGACCGTGGAGTGGCGCGGCAAACCGGTGTGGGTGCTGCGCCGCACCACGGACATGCTCGGGTCCTTGCGCAGTCACGACGACCTGCTCAGCGATCCGCAGTCGAGCCGTCGGGGGCAGCAGCCCGACTACGCCCGCAACGACCTGCGTTCGGTCAAGCCGGACATCGCCGTACTGGTGGCGATCTGCACCCACCTGGGTTGCATCCCGTCCTTCAGACCAGAGCCGGGCGCCGCCGACATTGGTGCGTCATGGCCGGGCGGCTTCTATTGCCCCTGCCATGGATCGAAATTCGATCTTGCAGGCCGGGTCTTCAAGAACGTGCCCGCTCCGAGCAACCTCGAGGTGCCGCCGCACCATTACTCCGGGGAGTCGACGCTGCTCATCGGCGTGGGACCCGGGGCCTGATCCCCCACCAGG
This sequence comes from Actinomycetota bacterium, assembly GCA_030650795.1. Classification (NCBI taxonomy): domain Bacteria; kingdom Bacillati; phylum Actinomycetota; species Actinomycetota bacterium. The sequence continues at coordinate 155 of JAUSDJ010000041.1, read as the reverse complement.
AGGCGCCCATCGTTCATGCACTTTCCCACCAACCAAGAAGGATAGCCATGCGCTATAAACAACAACGGCCCCGCCATACCTGGATGCTCGCATTGGCACTTGGCGTCCTCGCGGCGTCCCCGGTTCGCGCCGGCGAGCCTGTCACACTGATGCAC